>NZ_JACHMC010000002.1 GCF_014204815.1 Micrococcus flavus
GGCAGTTGGAGCAGACGACCTCACCGCAGATGGTCCAGTCCCGTGTGCGGCAGCTTCAGAGCTTCGCCCTGGACCCGACGAAGGCGCTGGCGGCCACCAAGCAGCACGGCCGCCGCGGAGCGCACGGCCAGGGCGTCGAGCAGGGCCGGCAGGAGGTGCTTTCGCGGTGACCCTGGCGATGGAATACGACGAGGCTGAGGACGAGCAGCCCGAGGCCGCCGAGCCGGTGTTCGCCACCGCTCAGGAGTGGGTCACCGAGTGGTTCCTGCCCCACTTTCGCCGCAACCCCAAGGCCGTCCGGTGGGACCCGCAGTGGTGGCGTCACGAGGAGGCCGGCACGGTCCTGGAGGCCATGTGGGGATCGTGGGAGGCCACCCGCGCGACCGGTGATGCCGGCGCGATGGTCGCGTGGTTCCGTGATGTGTTCTACCCGCTGACGGACCGGCTCACGGCCGAGAACGGGCCGTTCTGGTCCATCCATGAGGCCCTGGGGCGTGTAGAAGTCCCCGACACCCTGCCCCATGAGCCGGCGCCGGCCGGCTGGTTCGGCTGAGCTTCCAGCTCACACGAAAGCGCCGCCCCTAGTGACAGGGGCGGCGCTTTCGTTGCCGCGAGTCCTTCACTCCCCGCTCGGGGAGTCCTCCCCCTCCA
This sequence comes from Micrococcus flavus, assembly GCF_014204815.1. Lineage (NCBI taxonomy): Bacteria > Bacillati > Actinomycetota > Actinomycetes > Micrococcales > Micrococcaceae > Micrococcus > Micrococcus flavus. Next base: position 652 of record NZ_JACHMC010000002.1, read on the forward strand.
TCTCCATGAAGTCCTCGTTGAAGCGGTAGATTCGTTCCCAGGTGCCCGGCCCGTAGGCCCGAACGAACCCGTCGTCCTGGTGCTCGATCACCAGAGCACCACCCCCCTGGATTTTGAATGACAGGGGAACCGTGACGGTCCCTTCGTTCGGCAGAGTCTCCGTCACGTCTTGCCCGACCACGGCGCTGTAGAAATGAATCCACCCCTTGCCCTGGTCAGCGCCGCGGATGATGAAGCACGGCGCCATGTGGGTTTCCTGCAGCTGGAGCCGCGCCATGCCCTCAACGAGCTTCTCCTGGCTCATTACGACGAGGCCCCGCCCGGGGACATGCACCATCACACTCGCCAGCAGCTCGGTGTCCTGATCGTCGGTCTTGTCCGTGTCCGTCATGCTCACTCCTCCAGTTCAGTTGGGTGATCGTCAGCCTATGGGCCCGCCCGACGCCTTAGCCGTCATCCTCATGGCTCGTAGTGGTCCTGGGACGCCTTCACGGCCGGTCCGTAGGGCTTGGAGCTGTAGTGGGTCAGCGTCACGAGGGCCGCGGGCGCCCCCGAGGTGGACAGCACCGCGCGGCCGCGCGGCATGGCCGCCAGGTCCGACACGTCGAGGATGCGTTCACGCTGCACCGAGGTGGTCACCGACCGGCCACCCCGCGCCGCCGAGGAGGAGGTGCGGCGCACCACGTCCCGGTCCCCGACCACCTGGGACAGGAACGGCAGGAAATCCGCGTCCTGGAGGCCACTACCGGCCACGCGCACGTTCGAGGCGTTCCAGAGCTTCCGCATCCCCTCCCGGCCGAAGGCTTCCACGCCCTGATCCCAGCCCTGGAAGAACGAGGACAGGACGATCCCGCGCGAGCCGTAGTGGCTGTAGACGTCGGGCAGCTGACGCCACCGGCACACGTTGGCCACCTCATCGAGCACGCCCAGCAGCGGCGGCGAGAGCCGCCCGGAGGCCAGCGACGCGGCGTGCTCCTCGGCGTCCGTGAGGATCGCCATCGTCAGCGCGCCCGTGATCGCCCGGGCCGTGCCGGCGCCCTCCTTGGAGATCAGATACAGCGTGTCCGTGGTGGAGGCGAACCGGCGGTGATCGAACTCGGCGCGGCCGAGCGCGCCGGTATCCCTGATCCACGGGATCACCGAGTCATAGGTCAGCACGTTCACCCACGGCCGGGCGGTGCCGAACACGCCGTCACGCTGCTTCGGGGTGAGTTCCTGAATCCGGGCCAGGGACTCGGCCAGCTGGCCGTGCCCGGCCGCGCGCAACTCCCGCACTGGGGTCTCGTCCTCGGGGTCTTGGACCCACCGGGCCACGTCCGTGATCGGGCGATCCGCCACGGCCGCGGCGTAGAACAGGTGCGACAGCAGCCGCTTGCCGTCCGACTCGAAGTAGGCATCGGACTGCGCGCCGGCAGAGGTGGCGGAGGAGACGAACACATCGGTGAGGGCTTCGGCGCGCATCATCGAGGTCACGAACGTCAGCGGATTCCACCACCATGAGGCCGGCTCACCGATGATCCCCTGCACGTCATGGACCCAGACAACGCCCTTCTCCGAGCGGGGCCCACGGGTCAGGTCCACAATGTCTCGCTTGTTCGAGGTGGCCAGCACCGGCCCGCCGGTCTCCACGATCTGCGGCACGCACACGCACGTGGTCTTGCCCGCGCGCGGACCCATGATCCAGGTCTGCACCCACTCCCACGAGGCATACAGCTGGCGGCCGCCGTTGGTCAGCTTGGCCAGGGGCACGCCCGGGCCGGCAGCGTCCGCGTGCAGGCGCCCCGCATCCTTGACCGCCCGCTCCTTGGTCATCTCCCGGAAGTCGCCCGGCCGCGACATGGACCGGGCCAGGTGATCCACACGAGAGGAGCCGGCGCCCATCACCTTGATCCCGACTAGCAGCAGCACCAGGACCAGCAGACCCGTGGCCACCGCGGCGACGATCTGCCACATCGTGACCGGCAGCGTCCCACGCCACTGCATCACCAGCACGTCGAACAAGGACGAGCCGGTCGGCGCGTCGGCCGTGGCCATGCCGACCCCACCCCACACCGCACCGACGACGACGACGACGGCGAGCACCCCGGTGGCGATCAGCCACGGGGTGTCCGCCATGCCCGGCTGGGCCCGCCGGCCGGCCCGACGATCAGACAACATCACGGTTCGTCATCTCCCAGTCGCGGTTGGTCTCGGTGTTCGGTTTCTCCGCGCGGGTCAGCTGGGTGTGGAACGGGATGCCGGCCTCCTTGCCCGTCTTCAACAGGAAGTTGCCCGCGCCGGGCCGCAGACCCGCCTTGCCGGTCCACGGGTCCACGGGAGCCTCACCGATCCAGTCCGAGAGCTGGGCCACCTCAGCGTCGGTGAGCGCGAACGCCTCCTCGAGATTGCCCATCTCGCCCTCGGCCAGACCGCCCAGGAAGACCATCGCGGACCGCTCCACGAAGCCCCACGCCACGTCCGTGAGGTGCTGTTCCGGCAGCTTCAAGTCCTTCATGGTGTGGGTGACCATGATCTGACCGATGCCCATTCCGCGGTTGAGACGGGTGATGGTATCCACGAAGTAGACCATCTCCCCCGAGGCCCGGAGCACCTGCCACAGCTCGTCCATCACCAGGATGTACGTCCGGCGGCGCCGGCCGGCCGCGCGCGAGAGGTGGGACTCCGCCGACACCGTGGCCGAGCCCAGATTCCAGCACAGTGACTGGATGGCAGCCATGAGCACGCCATCGTTCTTGTTCGCCCCGGAAATGTCGAACACGGCCGGACGCCCAGGCTGGAGGTGTTCGGAGGTGGGCTCGGAGAACAAGGTGCCGTAGGGGCCGCTGGGTCCGAGGGACACCAGGGCGTCCAAGAGGCCCTGCACGCGGGCGTCGAATGCGTCCGCGTTGTCGTAGGTCAGCGCCACGTTCCGGAGGCCCTCCGGGCGCGCGCGGATCAGGTCAGTCAGGTCTGTGATGACCGGAGCGGTCCGCAGCTCAGGATCGAGCATGTGCACCGCCTGGGTCAGCACAGACGCCTCATGGGGGGCCAGAGGCCGCCCGAGGATCATCCCGATCATGCTTTTCAGCTGCGCCAGACGCCGCGAGGCCATCTCGTCCAGGGCCGCCTTCCGCGCCGCCGGATCAGCGATCTGGTGCAGCTGAGCCACGACCGGGCCGAGGTCCAGGGGGTTGATGTGCCCCTTGCCCGGCGCGAACTCGATCACCTGCCCGCCCAGCGCGCGGATCGTGTGCACGTAGTCCGGGCGGCTGTCGGCCAGCACCAGCGGGATCGTGCCCCAGTTCGAGAGCACCGTGATGATCCGGTGCACCAGCGAGGACTTCCCCAGACCAGGCTGGCCCAGGACGAAGGCAGAGGGGTTGGAGATGATGCCGGCGGTGAACCAGCTCACCGGGTCCGCGCAGACGGTGCTCCGCCGCCGCGTGTGGTAGCCCAAGGGCACCCCGACCACCGGCAGGCCGGCGCCGGCGGTGAACGGGAAGAACCCGCACAGCTGCACCGCGGACCCCTGGACCTCGAACAAGTCCTCCAGCATCCCCGCCGGGGCGCCGGCCGCCCGGTTCCATCCGCGAGGACCGGGCCGAGAGGTGTTCTCCCGGCGCGAGTCGGCCCACCGCTGGAGGATGCCCCCGGCGCCGCGGCGGGCCGCGCGCTCGGCCTTTGCGGCCTCCTGCCGCGCCCGCTTCTCCGAGCGAGCCATGCGGCGCACGTCCCGCTTGGACAGGGTCAGCGCCCCTGCCAGGCCGTCACGTCGGCGCTCTGCGCCCACAGCCTCCAGCGCATCAGCCCCCAGCTGCTCCGGGGCCTCATTGACGGTCAGCTCGTCCACGCTCATGGTCACAGGCCCTTTCGGATCGACTCGGGGATCAGCATGTGGTCAGACAGAACCGTGCCCAGCGGCAGGCCGGCCTGGAAGGTGACGGCCTGAGTGGACAGCGCCGTGCGGACCCGGAGCTTGGCCGGCGTCAGCTGGGCCGGCACCTGCCGATCCCACAGCCGCAGCTGGTCCTTGTCCTTGACCGAGACGGTCACGATGATCCCAAACCGGGCCAGGCCGGCGCCCTGGGCCTCCTCCGCCGCGGTCTTCGCGGCCGCGGCCTGCCGCTGGGCCGCGCGCGCATCGAAGCGGCTCTGCGAACCCTTCCACGTGGCGTCCTTCTGCTCCTGCTGCACCACCGTGGAGGTCCGCGAGGACGGGATGGGGCGGAACAACAGCGTGACGCGCTTCCTCAACACATCGGGGCTGGGCTCCACGATGCGCGCAAGCGAGTTCGACCGGAAGTGCCCGTTGGGGCCGCGCCACATCGTCCAGGACCGGGAGAACGCCCGGTCATGCTGCAACGTGTCGAAGCCATCGACCATGAACGAGGGGCCGGCCTCCTCCCACACCAACCCGGTGTCCTCGCCACGGGCGTGCAGCTCCTCCACCAGCGGGGCCACGCTGGGGTCATAGGCCACCCGCGTGAAGTCCACGATCTGCTGCGCCGAGCACACCATGACGTTGCCGGCGCCGGTGCCGGCCAGGTTCGCCGTCAGTTCGGGGATCTTGTTGCCGATCTCCTCGGCCATCTCCTCCAGCCCGCGGTCCTTGTTGCCCCCGTCCAGGTGGCGCCCATCGAAGGTCAGCGCCACACGGCACACCAGCTGGGGGGCACCCGTGGTGTGGGTGTCTCGAATCTCTTGGACCACAGCATCCGAGAACTCGGGCGCACCCTCCACACGCTTGGAGTCGAGCAGGTTCCGCACCCGGAACCCCGAATCCGGCGAGGACTCGATGACAACCTGAGCCCCGCGGATACCCTCGTCGTGGCCCAGCTGAGTGATCCAGTTCGCCCAATGGGCCACCCGGGAGTCCAGCTGATCGGGGTCGATCAGCGAGCCGCCATCAGGGTGCGTCTCGAACACGATGGTGTACTGCGACACGTCCTTGGTGACCATGCGGATCAGCCCGAAGGGCCGGCCGAAGGCGTCGGGGTGCTCGGACAGCTCCGACCGGGCCATGAGACCGGGCAGCCGCGCTGCCCCATCGGGGGTGCCCTTGCCGGTCACCCCGGCCAGGTACACGTCTTTGTTCGCCTTCTCCTTGCGCCGCTGATTCAGTCGCACGCCGACCCTCCCAAACACCGTTCGCCCGTTCTGGACCTTGACCCGCATCAATAGGATGACCACGCCCGCGGTCAGCACCACGGACACAGCCACCAACCACCGGCCCGTAGCCATGAACAGCACTACGAGCACCACCAGGGGCACCATCGCCACGCTTTGCAAGAGCGTGAAGCCCCACAGCCCGCTGCGCCCCGGCACCGTCAGATTTCCGAACACCCCATGCTGGGGCTCACGCACAGCAGCACTCACCGCTGATCCCCCTCCTCGGTTTCGATCATGCGGGCCGGATCAAGGCCCGCCGTGGTTGCCCGAACGTCCGCGACGGTCCGGGCCGCCCGGCCCATCCGCCCGCTCCTGGACCGCACGGCACGACGACGCTCCACGCGCCGTTCCTGCCGCGAGCTCGCAGCCCCCGTGGCAGGGGCAGCGCCCGCTCCCGGAGCACTCGTTGTGACGGTTCGGCTCTGCACGGTCCTGGCTGACGAACCGCCCGAGGCCGCGGGCCGGGCCGGCGCAGGGCTCCGCCCCGGCAGCGGCGCCGCGACGATCCCCGAGGGACCGTCATCCGCGCCATCCGCGCCACCGGCCCACCCAGCGGGCTGAGCCAGCACCTCACCACTCACCCCGCCACCGGCAGGGGCACCCCCGGAGGAAGCAGGAGCCGAGCCCGCGATCACCCCGCTGGAGACGGCAGCCGCGCCGCCCGAGGCCGGGGCGACCTCACCGGAGACCGCCGAGGATTCCTCCGCCGCCGGGGCCGCGCCCGAGGGCGCCGCACCCGAGACGTCAGCCACGCCGCCGGAGGCCGGGACAGCGCCACCGGACACGCCGGCTGCATCGCCCGAGGCCGGGGCAGCGTCCGAGGGCGCCGCACCAGCCGGGGCGTCCGTACCAGTCGGTGCGGCCGGCGTCTCGCCCGCAGCAGAAGTAGACCCGCCGGGCAGCCCCGGCATCTCGGCGCCGCCCGAGGTCTCACCCGCGGCGGCGTCTTCCCCGCGGGTGACGCCGGCAGCTCCGCCAGCACCCGGAGCCGAGAATCCGACCACGCCACCGGCCTCAACGGAGGCCGAGCCGGTACCGTCACGCGACCCCGACGCTCCACCCCGGCCCGAGGCCGGCCCCGCACCGGAGGCCACCGCGCCGCTGAGCACCCCCGCGGACGTGGACCCGGCACCCGCAGGACGATCCTCAACCTTCCCGCCCTTGGATGCAGCGGAACTGTTGGCCCCACCGGCCACGGCTCCGCCCTGGCCCGCGCCCGACTGGGACGCACTCTCTCCGGCCTTGCCCGTCGTGTTCAGCGGCCGCGCGCCTGGTGCCGCCGCGCCCGCCGACTGACCGCTGGCCGCCGGAGCGATCCCGCCCGCAGCGCGCCCCGCACCGGCGGGCGCCGCTGAGGTGTCCGCAAGGGCCCCGGCCGCTCCGGCCGCAGCGGCCGCAGCCACCGTGCCCGCGTCCGTGTCGTCATCGCCCGTGGACGGCGCGTGGTCAACGCCAGAAACCGAGGATGCGGCCCCGCCGATAGGCGCCGCACTACCCTCCGCCGGACTCGCCCCAGCGTCGGAATCGTTGTCGCCCTTGGGGCCCGCATGGTCCACGGCCCCATCTGCGCCACCCCCACCGATCCCGGCCGTCGCGCTACCACCGGCCGAGCCCACGCTGTAGTCGTCGGCACCGGAGGAGGACGCTCCACCCCCAGCAGCCGCGGTGTCGTCCTCCGAACCGGCCGCGCCGACGCCCGACACGGCGGCCCCGCTATCCGCGTTACCGCCGGCAGAGCCGCCCGCCGCGCCCGGCTCCTTGCCGGCACCCTTCGCGCCGGCCGCGTCCCCGGAGACAGTGGCCCCGGCCGTGCCCTTGGCTCCACCTGCCGTCTCGGCACCGCCACCGGCAGTCGCGGCCCCGCCACCCCCGCCGCCCGCGGCACCGCCGCCGGCTCCCGCAGCTCCACCGGCACCGCCGCCGGCTCCCGCAGCTCCACCGGCCCGCGCAGCACCCGCGGCCGCACCGGCTCCACCCGTGCCGGCCAGGATCGCCGCGCCGGCAGCGATGCCCAGGGCCGCACCCGCGACCCCAGCACCGGAAAAACCGCCCATACCCGTGGCCACGACCGGAGAAAGGAACCGGACCAAGGTCGGAAGGACGAGACCGGCCATCGCCAGCAGGAGGATGCCCGAGATTGCGGAGGAGAGCAGCACGCCGAAGTCCTCCGAGGTGCTGGTGACCAGCATGAACCCGAAGGCGTAGATGCCCGCCGCGACTGGCTTCATCAGCAGGCAGGCCATGAGATAGGCGTTTGCCTTCTTCCAAGACTGCCGACCCGCCTCCGTCGTGGATGCCGCAGCGATGACCGGGATGAACACGATCAGCAGCAGCAGCAGCACGTCACGAACGAGCATCATCAGGAAGTTGGCGATTGCGCCGAGGAACAGGCACAGCGCGAGCAGGAACGCCGTACCCGGCGAGGCGATGATGGGACCGGCCGCCATAGGCTCCGCAAGGCTGGCGAAGTCGATGCTCTCGGAGGACTGGTCGAGCAGCCATTCCGCGGTGGAGTCGCCAGCGGTCAGCAGCATGGGCACGAGCGCGACGTAGACGCCCGTGGCCAGCGTGATGTTCAGGATCAGCGTGCCCATCGACATGATGCCCTCGCGCGCTGAGCCATTCTGGTGTGCCGAGACCACGAGCCGCCCGATGGCGAGCAGCAGTCCCAGCACCCCGAAGAACCATACGAAAAACTGCAAGTTCTCGCGCATGAGGACCACGGCATCGGAGCCGAAGGCCGGGCCGGGGGCGTCCATCCACCACGTGCCCACGAGGCGAAGGATGCCCACGGCACCCTCGACCATGCTCTCGATGAAGCTCGTGATTGCTTGCTCTGCCAGGCTGCCGGCGGCGTCAGCCGCGGCCTCTTTGCCCTTGCAGATCAGATCCAGTGCGCCGCATTCCTCTGGCACCGGAGCGCCGGGGGTAGCGGGAGCCGGGGCGGGGGCGGGTGTCGTCGTAGCCATGTCGGTTACCGCCACATCGTGAAGCCGGTGGTGTCCTCGACCACGGCCACACCCAGGTCGTTCGACTGGGCGTTGATGGTCCAGTCGCGTTTGGTCTCGTCCCACACCATCGGGACGCGCATCGTCCCGTGGAAACCCGGCCCGGAAAGGAGGTATTCGACCTCCGCCTCATTTTCGTTAGACAGCAGCACGCGATACCCCTCCACGGTGCCGAACTCAATGTTGGAGCCGAACTGACTCTTGCGGAACAACGTCTCGCGGTTGGGGTCATCGGAAGCTGAGTTCTTGTCTCCAGTCCCGAAGTTGTAAGCCAGGCTGATGCCGCTCACGACGGCCCCGCTGGCCGTGCGGGCGGAGCAACGCCAGTAGGCACCCTCTCGTGACGTTGGCCCGTACTTCTTCGAGACAGGAACCACACCGCCCGAGGGGTGCCGTTCCCACTGGACCTCCGGCGCCTCCGCCGGCAGCCCCTTCTCCTTCACCCGCGGAGGCTTGCACTGGCCCTCCTCCGTGGCAGTCTCCGCCGCCATCGTCGGCGCGGCGGACGTGACGGGCGAGGACGCCACCGGCGCACCAGCCGGTGTGTCCTCACCCGCCACGCCACGCCACACCATGAACGCGACCATCGCCAGCGCCAGGAGCACCAGCGCCCCCGAGACGAACCAGGCCCGACCGAACGGGCTCGAAGAATCAGCGTCAGCCTTGGCCATCTCAGGGCTCCTATCTGTTGTTGACGAGGTGGATCAGGATCAGACGAAGGTCTGCATGATGCCGCCGACCGCGACGGCGAGGATGCAGCCGATGATGGACAGGAACAGGCCCTTGGCGGAGGCGAACTCGCGGCCCGTCACGGACGAGACCACGAGCATCCCGGCCGAGATGAGGAAGCCGAACACGCCGGCGAAGATCACGAACCAGGACACCCAGTTCAGGGAAGTGGTCAGGCCCTCCGTGCCCGGGGGCTGCTCCGGGGTGACGTTCGGGACGGTGGCCAGCGGAGTCAGTACGTCGAGCGCCGGCAGCAGATCGAGAGGCATCACAGGTGTCCTTTCAGAGACTCGCCGCTGCGCTGTGCAGCTGACGAACGATGCGGGTGACACGACCCGGGATCTTCCCGGCGTCGGGTGAGGCGTGTCGCCACGCCTCCACCCAGGGCAGATGAATCCCCCTGGGAGTCCTTTTGAGCAGACGGCGCATCGCCTTGCGCTGGCCGTCCGAGAGAGAGGGGCCGTCGTCCACGATGACCAGGCCCAGCAACGTCGATTCGTTCAGCAGGCCGGCAGCCCACTGCATCGTGAAGGCATCCGCCGCCTCCAGTCCGCGCCAGTGGCTCCGGCAGACCGCCACGACCCCTAGCGCCATCCCCTCCGGCGGCACAGGCCAGGTCCGCCCGTGATCCACGGCGTCAGCCCCGAGAAGCGTGGCCACCGTGCTGGCACCAGACCCGCCATGCAGCCCCATGACAGTGAGGCGTGTCACAGAATCGGCGGAAATATGCACTTTCGGCCAGGTGGCCGAATCGACATCACCTGGTGTGATCGGGAGGGCGCTCGGATCGGTCGGCCCGCTCTCCATGAGTCGCTGGCCCAGCAGGCTGTCGTGCAGCACCGCCTCCTCCTGCTCCGGCGCCACGCTGACCGATTCAGACGGCACGAACGGATTGGCTCTGGGGCTCACTTTTCACTCCTCCTCTAGCCTGTAACAGACAGAGTAGACGCTCTGTGTTCGCTATGCAAGCAGTATGGCATATGTCCGCAACATCGCTTGTGCGGCTTGTGTCTCTTGACTCGCTTGTGGATCTTAGAAAGAATAGAGGAGTGACTGTGAACGACGTTGCCGCTGTGGATGAGCTGCTGGCCGATCTGCCCGAGGTGCTGACGCTGGAGGAGATCGCTGACCTGCTGCGCGTCAGCACCGCCACTGTGCTGCGGTGGCAGCGGGAGGCGGGGTTGAAGACCCTGGTGCTCGGGGAGCGCCTACGGCGCGTCCGTAAGACCGACCTGCGCGCCTTCCTCATCACGGCCGACGAGATGGAGGAACGCGATGCCTGAACCTGCCGACCGCGGCGGCCACGAGTTCGACCCCACCGCCGTTCCCCCGTTCCCCGTCTTCACTCTCCACGTGGACGAAGACCTGGAAAGCGCCACCCTGGACGGGGCACCCATCCAGACGGCCGAAGGCCAGACGGTCCGAGAAGCCGGCATCGCGGCCATCGTCCGCCGCCTGGAGGCCCAGCAGCTCGAAGCTGTACGCGTGCGTGTCACCACGCCCGGTGACGAGGAATGGCGGATGGTCGTGACCGCTGATGGTCAGGCCCACGACACCACCCCGGAGGAGGACGCGCAGACACGGGGCCTCACGCGCCGCCGGCTGTTGGCCGGCGGCGCTGGCGTGGCCATGCTCGGCCTCCTGGGCGGAGCCGGGGCCATCTTCGGTCCTCGCCTCCTCGGGGCCAACGAGCCCCCGCCCTGGCAGGTGCCTGGCGCCGGATCGCAGATCCCCGTAGCTGTGCCCGCTGGGTTTGACGCCCGTGCCCGCTGGGCCGTACCCGTGGGGCGCAGTGCCGACGTCGGCCGGTTGGACACCGGCCACATCGTCACCGTCTCTGACGAGGGCACCATCACCGTCCGCCATCCCCAGACGGCGCAGCCGCAGTGGGCTGGCACGGGCGCACCGGATGCCCTCAACGGCGTCCGTCGCGTCTCCTGGGGCGGCACAGACGCCATTGCGGTGGCCACGCCCAGCACGCTGCACGTCTGGCCCATGACCACCCCCGGTGACGGCACTCTGACGGCGGCCGTCACCCACTCGCTCGACACCACCACCCGCGCGGAGCTACACGGGCCGGCCCCGTTCGTGGAACTCGAGGACTGGTTCGTGGACGTGCCCGCAGATCACATGGGCACGCGACGCCTGACGATCCCAGCCGGCACCCGCGCCGCCCTGCGCGAGGAGAGCGGCGTCCTCCACACCATCGGCCCCGACCGAGTGCATCACCTTGACGCCTCCGGCGCCCGCACCGCGGAGCACCAGCTGAGCATGAGCCGCCGCCCCGCCCAGATGCCCGCCGGCGTCTGGGGAGCCGGCCCCGAAACCGTGATCGCCGCATGGGCCGATGACCGGCAGACCCGCCTCACCCTGATCCGCCCTCGCGACGGCGCCGTGCTCATGGACACCACCACAGCCGAGCGCATCGACCAGCGCACCAAAGTCCGCCGCCTCACCGACACCTTGATGCTCCTGGGCTCCACCCTCGTGTCCACCGGCCGCAGCCCTTTCGCTCGGGAAATGACGGAGTTCAAGCCCAGCGCCGCCCACGGCGCCACCCTCTACGGCACGTTCGACCGCACCCCCGCCACGCTGGAGCTCAAACGCAACGCCACCCCCCAGCCCTCCCCCGGCTACCGGCCCGACGACCCGCCCCCAAGCATGGTCACCGACACCGATGCCTTCTTCATTACCGAGCAGCTGGACACAACCACCCTGTTCGTCGCCCCCCGCCGCTAAGGAGCACCGCCGTGGACGACTCGAAAGGCAAGGTCGCCGTCGCCGCCCTGCTGCTGTTGCTGTTCATCATGCTGCTGCCCCTGTTCCTCCTGACCACCGCGGCCCAGGAGGAGTATGACCAGCGTGCGACAAGTCTCGCCGGCTGCATGTTGGGGGCAGACGGTCAGGTAGAGGTGCCGGAGCAGTACGTCCCACACATCGAGAAAGCGGCCACTGTTGCTAACATGCCAGCCGCAGTTATTGCCGCGCAGATTTGGACCGAATCGCGTTTCAATCCGCAAGCCGTCAGCAAGAGCGGCGCCCGGGGGATCGCACAGTTCATGCCCGACACATGGGATACCTACGGCAATGGAGCGGACCCGTTTGACCCCATCGCTGGCATAGACGCACAGGGCCGATACATGCGCGACTTGCAGAAGATGGTCGCCCCTCTCGTGACCTCAGACCGCTCACGCATCGAACTTGCCCTAGCCGCCTACAACGCCGGTCCAGCCGCAGTCATCGCAGCAGGTGGGATGCCAGCCAAGCCGGAGACGCAGGCATACGTCCCCCAGATCATGCGGCTGGCGCAGGTCGATTTCACCACCGGCTGCCAAGACCCCGGCGGAGAAGTGATCGGAGAGCTGGGCACCGGCAAGTGGGTCAACCCCCTGCCAAACAGCTACGTCACCTCCCCGTTTGGCCGGCGATCCTGCCCCCCTGCCCCGGCTGAATGCACGGGAAGCGCGCGGAACCACTCGGGTCTTGACTTGGGCACCAGTAGCCGTGCTGGCACCGTGGTGGCCAACGCCGACATGAAGATCATCAAGGTGAACAAGAACGAGGACGCCGGATACGAAGTCGTGGGCCAGTCCCTTGACAATCCCAACGTCCGTTTTGCTTTTTTCCACTGCGCGACCGGCAGCCACCGCGTCACCGTGGGCCAGACCGTCACCCCCGGGACGCCCTTGTGCACGGAGGGAATGAACGGAAATGCCTCCGCTCCGCATCTACATTTCATGGTGATTATCAACGGCACCCCCGTGGACCCGGAGCCCATCCTTCTAGCGAAGAAAGTCCCATTGAGGTACACGTGAATATGAATACCACCCGCCCCGCAGCGGCCATGCTGGCCGCTCTCGCCCTGTCCCTGAGCGCATGTGCCTCAGACCCGGACCCGACGCCCACGTCCCTGCCCACGGTGGCCACCACCAGCGAGCAGCCCGAGGCGCCGCCGCCCGCAACCGAGGATCACGGCCACGACCACACGACTCCCACGGAGCAGCAGAAGGCCGTCGCGCTCGAAGCCGCCCGCATCATGAGCACGTGGAACCCCGCGAAGGACACCACCCGGACGGCCGCCGAGCTGCGCGCTCGGCACCTGATGACCGAGGAGTGCGCGGCCGACGTCGAGGAGCCCGAGCGCGGCAGCGGCGGCGCCGAATGGATCGCCGCCGAGCAATCCGGTGCAACCTCAGTGCCCGAGGTCCGATGGAACGACCGCGCCGACGTGGACGGCGTGGCCGTCGTGGCGACCTGGACATGGCAGAAGGCGGACGGGACGACGTTGGCCGGCCCCGCCCGCCAGCCCGTCCGGTTCTACACATTCCAGGTGTCCGAAGACGGCAAGATCACCGACTACGAATACCAGGACCGCTGACCCAACCCGCCGTCCCGGGGCATGCCCTTGGTAAACCTGACAGGTACAGGTACAGTGGCCCTCATGAGGACCACATATCGACGCCCGAGGGGCACGGAGACTGTGCAGCTGCACGTCACTCTCACGCCCGAGGTCAAGGCGCGCATTGACGCAATCGCTGTGCGGGCCGAGGCCCCGCTCTGGGCCGTAGTCGAGGCCGCGCTGAAAGCCGGCACCGAGGACGCCGACGGCATCCCCGTCGAGTGGAACCTCCGCAACCCCGATGCCGAGGCCCTGCCCGGCGTCGAAGGTACCCAGACAGCCGCATAAAACAGTGGTGGCCCCCCTGCCCAGGGAGGCCACCACTTGAAATCTCGACTCCGCCCACAGTCGGCAAACTTTCCGGCGGAGTCGCTTACCAGGAACCAGAGACGATGCAGTACGCAATAGGACCTAGCGGTGTCTAGGATACCCGACTACCAGGGCCGAGCAACAGCCGGCCGTGCCGCGATCCAGCGCGCCCGTGCCGAGCGCCACGAGGACACCCCCGAGCAGCCCCGCCATCGCGGCCGTGAGGGCACCCGCCGGCTGCTGGCTGACCTCGCCCCTGCCCACGCCACGCGCGTCACCGTCGCGGACGAGAAGGACGGCCACGGCACCGTCCGCACGATCCCCCCCACGGGACGCCCACGCGCCCGCGCCGTGGAGGACCACCCGTTCGTCACCCTCACGACCACCGGCACTGGACGATGCACTGGCGGGATCATGTGGGCGCTCGTCGTGGACATGGACCACGACGACTCGCTGCTGCGCCTCTACGCCGCCGACGTGCCCGCCCCGTCCTGGATCATCGAGAAGGGACGCAACGGCCACGTTCAGGCCGGATGGATCATCGAGCCCGTAGCCCTCGGACCGAACGCCCGCCCCGGCCCCATTGCCTACGCCGAGGACGTGCGCGCCGCGCTCACCGCCGCATGCGAGGGCGACCCCGCGTTCACCAACCGCCGCCACTGGAACCCCACATGGCCCGGATGGGAGACCGAGGGCCGCGTGATCTGGGGACCGACTGCCCCTCGCACCCTGGGAACGCTCCGAGCTGAGATGATCGAACGCGGCACCTGGCCCAGCTCCGAGGCCCAGCGCGCCCGGCGCCAGCGCACCCACCCCGACGCCGCCCGCGCCCTCGTGGCCACAGCCACCAGCTCCATCACCGTCACCACGGGAGAGCGCAACCAGTTCGTGTTCGACTACGCCCGTCTGCGCCCCTCCGGGACCGTCGCCGACGCGGCCGCCGAGGCCAACGCCATGTGCGCCCCTCCTTTGCCCTCCGCCGAAGTCGCCGGGATCGTCCGGTCCATCGAGCGGTACGAGGCCCGCACGGGCCGTTGTGGCCGTGAACGCGGCACCGGGAAGGTCAGCGATACCTACCGCGCCGCACAAGCCGCACGGGGCCGCGTGGGCGGATCACGAAGCACCCCCGCCCAACACGCCCAGCGCGTCGCCGCCGCCCACCGCGCCACCACCGCCCGGTCCCGCCGAGCCGCCGAGCGCGCCCAGCAGGCCCGTAGGCAGGCCCGCAACGGCTGGACCACGGCCCGCATCGCGGAGCACCACGGCGTCACGACACGCACTGTTCGGGGCTGGCTGAGCGCCCCCACCAAGCGGGCGGAAAATACCGGAGCATCAGGGTATCCGGGCGCCCCCCGCTGGACGCCCATCCCCCTCCGGGCAGCAGCGCACGAAGCTCCCCACCCTCCGCTGAGGTCCAACACGTGCCCCCGTCTGCACCCACCGCCGCACCCTGAGCCTCACGCGAAGATGACCCCATGAGCATTCCCCCACACCCAGAGCAGCGGACCCTCCCCGAGCCCTCCGCCGTCGTCGGCTACGCTCGCGTCTCCACCCCCGGACAAGCCGAGTCCCTCACCGAGCAGCGCGAACGACTTACCGAGCTGGGGGCCGTGCGCGTGTTCGAGGACGTGGCCAGCGGCAGCCGCGCTGACCGGCCCGGCCTGGCCGCAGCCCGTGACTACCTCCGCCCCGGGGACACCCTCACCGTCACCCGCCTGGACCGGCTGGGCCGATCCATGCTCGACACCCTCACCACCCTGCACGAGCTGGCCGAGACCGGCGTGCGCGTCCGCGCCCTGGACCTCGACCTCGACACCGGCACCGCCGCCGGGCGCATGGTCGTGAACGTCATGTCCGCCCTGGCCGAGTACGAGCGGCAGCTCCTCATCGAGCGCACGCACGAAGGCCTGGCCCACGCCCGAGCGCGGGGCCGGGTCGGCGGACGCCGCCGCGTGCTCACCGAGGAACAAGTGCAGGCCATCGAGACCATCAGCGAGGCCGGCACACTCTCGGTCGCGGACCTGGCGACCATGTACGGCGTGAGCCAGCGAACCATCACGCGCGTACGCGCGGGTGCGTACCGCAGGAACAAGGCCGATGAGGGGAAGGGGAGTCACACCCTTGTAGTTCGCACAGGAGTGTGATAGCATGACAAAGAGGCCGACCGTAGGTCACGGTCAGCCGGCTTCCGTCAAGCAGGAGGCATCCGCGCTGTGGTGCAGGTCCGAAACCTGTCCCCGTCTCACCAACCAGGTGAGCCAACCACTCCCATGAAACCCCAAGAGAACTCTGAGGAGAAGCACATGAGCACCAAGCAGCAGAGGCTTTGCAGCCGTCACGCACCAGGACCACACGAACGCATCCGTACCCACCTGTAAGCAAGTACGAACGCTGACGTTACTACTCGTAACTGACTACTGCAAATCCTCCAGGTAACCAGATACCAAGGAGGTGATGCTCGATGAGCATCCACAACAACCGCACGACCCCTACGACCCCCACCAGCAAGAAGCCCCCCCTGGCGCGCGAAGCGCTGATCAAGGGGCTGTTCTACGGAGTAGGGCTCCAGATCGCCAAGTGGCTGGGTGAGCCCGAGCTGTGGGAGTGGGTGAGTGCACTGATCCCGTGGATCACCTAATAGAAGTACCCGAGTGACCCTCTGGGCCGGCGATTCCCGCCGGCACAGGGGGTCATCTTTTGCCTCCCACGCGCCCGTGCGCCGATGGGCACCGGCGCCGGCCCGGCACTACCCCGCGCCGCTCTAGCGTCTCCCCGTGGCGGAAGTAGCTGGGCCTGGGGACTGGTCCACGCGGCCATGCCCGCTCCCTCGTCATAGGCCCCCCCGGTGAGCACGCGGCCACCCTCCGCCGGCAGCGCACGCCGGCCCCCCGTTGTCGCACGCCATCAGTGCATGCCTACGTGCCTACTTGCCGACGTAGGCACGTAGGTACTAGGCTGAGTGGTGAGCGGCACTCGCCGCGCACCCTCAGACCAAGGAGGAATCATGATCGAGAACGGGAATCCCCTGACGCTGGTGGCGTTGAACTCGAAGGGCGGCGTTGGCAAGACCACCACCACCATGATGCTTGCCGCCGCGTTCACCCACGCGGGCCGCAGCGTCGAGGTGTGGGACGCCGACCCCCAGGGCAGCGCGTCCGAGTGGATCGAGGACGCCACCGAGGCCCACGGCGAGGCCCTGCCGATCCGCTACGCGGCGGTCAACCGGGCGACGCTGGGCCGCAAGACCAGCACCGCGGACGTGCTGCTGATCGACACCGCCCCGGGCGACCCGGGCAGCCAGTCGGCCGCCGTGGCCCGCGCGGACCTCGTGCTCGTCCCGACCGGCGCCGCGCGGCTGGACCTGGCCCGCGTGTGGGCCACGGTGGACGCCGTAGGCCAGGCTGTGCCGTCCGTGGTGCTGCTGAACCGCGTGGACGCCCGCACGCGCACCTACACCGACACGCGCGCCGTGCTGGAGGCCGAGGGCGTGCCGTCCTTCACCACCGCGATCCCCCGCCGCGAGGCGTTCAACACCGTGGCCGGCTCGTGGCCGACCCCCGCCCAGCTTGGCCCGTGGGCCGATGTGGCCGCCGAGATTCAGGAGATGACCCAGCGATGAGCACCGAGCGCAAGCCCTCCACCGTCGGCGGACGCCGCCGCCCCAAGACCGACCAGCCGCAGACCGCCCGCCCCGCAGGCGACATGCGAGCCGCGTTCCAGGACCGCAGCCGACCCCAGGTCGTCAACACCTCGTTCAACTTCCCCCGCGACTTCCACGAGCACATGCGCCGCCTCGCGTTCGAGCGAGGCGTGAGCATGAAGGACATCATTATCGAGGCCGTGCAGGCCCAGCACCCTATGCCCTGACCCCCCAAGGAGAGCCCCCATGAGCCAGGACCACCGCCTCAACCGAGCCCGCGAGATTGCGAAGTTCGCTGCTCGAAACGCGGACGAGACCGCCAAGTACAACCCGGCTGCTGTCACCTTCTACGCCCATGCGGGTGATGACACAGGCCGGCTTGCAGCCGAGGCATTCCGAGCAGAGGGCGCGGACGCCGCCGCCGAGGTGGTGGCGGAATACCACCGCGCCTATCAGGCCGCGGCGAAGACGGTCACGCCCCCGACGTGGGATAAGGAGATCCAGACCATCGGAAGCGCCCTGCCGCCGTCCATCACCGACGAGGACGGAGCGACCGAACAGATCGAGGAAGCCATGCGCAGGATCACGCCCTGATCCGTCAGCACAAAAGAACGGCCCCCGCCGGCATGGCGGGGGCCGTCGCGCGTGCGGGGCCGGGCCGGACCCGACCAGGCGAAGCCCACTCCCCCGTCCGCGCGTCCATCCTGCCGGAGCGGAGCCCGGCCTAGTGGTCCCGCCACGGCATCGGATCACGGCCAGCCGGCGGACGCCAGCGCGCGGCGTCCGGGTCGATCCGCTGCACCCACTCCCCCGGCACCCACGCTTGGAGCATCGGCCCGCCCGGCACGTCCTGCCAGGCCACCAGCACGTGCGAGGCCGACCACCGGCAGGCCATCGCGTCCACGTCCTCCCGATCCGGCAGGGCCACCCGCACCAGCGGCTCACGCCCGTACCGGGCCGAGACCACATCAGCCGGCGCACCGAAGGCCGGCCCCTCGTACACGCGGATGCTCATGCGCCCGATCCCACCACGAGGCCCGGACCCGGTAGCACGCGGGGGCGCTCCGCCCCCCGCACCCCCAGGCCAGCGCGGCGCTGGACCACCGACGCGGCCCCGTGCTCGCTCCGCTGCGCGCGGGGCCGCTCAGGGGCCCCAGTGGGTCACCGCCGGCGCAGGGGGACAGGCCAGGGTCAGGCGGGCACGCCCAAGGCGGCCAGCACGAGGGAGCCAGGGACCAGGGACCAGGGATCAGCAGGACGTAGAGACTCCCACACGGACGGATCAGCGCGGCGCGCCGCGTCCAGCACTTCCCTCTCGAGGTCGTCCGGCACGATCACGTCATCCTCCCCGGCCCGGCGGGACAGGTGCAGTGCGAGCGTCGCCGCCGCCACGGACTGCACACGATCGACTTCTGCGGCGAGATCGCCCAGGGGCGGCAGCTCGTGCAGCTGCGCCCACTCCACCGCCACACGCTGCGCGTCCTCGTCCACCAGCTCCGCCAGCTCGTCATCCCACATGCTCATGCTCTCCCCCTTGATCCGTGGGCCGGCTTGTGCCGGCCCGTGCGCCCATCATGGTCCGCCGAGTCCGCCACGGCCCGCGTCATCCACAGGCCACCCATCCCAGCGTGCTCACCAGAGGGCCTAGACAGGGGGCGGGCATGGCCGCGTGGACCAGTCCCCGGGCCCAGCGACTTCCGCCACGGGGAGACGCTAGAGCGGCCTGGGGTAGTGCCGGGCCGGGGCCGGTGCCCATCGGCAGCACGAGCCGGGAGCAGCGCCCGAACGGCACCGCGTAGGCATGTGCCTAGGTAGGCACGCGCCTACAACAACGCCCGAATCCTTCACGAATCCGACGAAAAAATCCCCGCCAGGAGTTGCGCCCGACGTTCACTGTCTAGTACACTGGAGGAGTCGGCAGGGGAGACCAAGCCCCACGCCGACCCGGACGGAGACACCGCCCGGACCCACTGGAACAAGGAGAAGCAGTCATGAGCGTTGACACGTACTGGACCAAGGTGGCCGCCGTCCGCGAGGCCCTGGCCGAGGCCAAGCCCAGCACCGCCGCCGAGGTGATCGCCATTCTGAAGGAGCACGACCCGATGACGGTCCACCTCACGGGGGATGCTTTCTACTCCGGCTCCGGCGACGGCGGGAGCCTGGCCGAGGACCTGGAGGCCGCCGGGTGGCGCTACGCGTGGGCGGAGGCGGATCACTACTACGTCATCCGCCACGAGGGCACCGGCGAGGCCCTGACCTACATCGAGGGCGACGTGTACGCCGGGGACAGCCGGCCCCGCTGACAAGCCCACCAGGACGCCCCCGCCGATCCGGCGGGGGCGTCCCCGTGTCCGGTCCCGGACGGCATCGCGTAGGCATGTGCCGACGTAGGCACGCACCTACGACAACGCCTGAATCCCGCAAGAGTCCGCCGAAAAAATCCGCGCCAGGAGTTGTGCCTAGTGTTCGGTGTCTAGTACACTGGAGGAGTCGGCAGGGGAGACCAAGCCCCACACCGACCCGGACGGAAACACCGCCCGGACCCACTAGAACGGAGTCAGACCATGACCGCCATCGATTCCCGCATCGTGACCGGCTACCCCCTCCCGCGCAGCATGGCCGAGGCCGCCGATTTCGCCGAGAAGTGCGGAGCCCTGATCGTCGTGGACGTGAACGAGGGTGACGAACTGGAGTTCACGCCCGCGGACGTGCGCGAGTATGACGAGGACCGCGCCCCCGGCGAGCCGCTGGAGTTCGTGCGCTACATCTTCCCCAAGCAGCAGCAGCAGCGGCGGCGCGAGCAGCAGGAGGAGCGAGACCAGCAAAAGCGCGCAGCCCGCGAGGCCGCAGCAGCCGAGAAGAAGGCCCGCGCCAAGCGCGAGCGGCAGGAGCGAGCCCGGGGCGCGCTCATGTACGCGCGCATCGAGGCCCTGCGCGCCCTGGCCGAGCACACCGACCCCGCCGCCATCGCCCCCCAGCTCGGATGCAACGTCGCGGACGCCATCGCGGCATGGCTGTACGCCGAGGGCGTCACCGACGCCGCCGCCGCGTGGATGCAGGCACACGAGGCCCGCCCCGAGGCGTCCGAGGCTCACCGGCACGAGACATTGACCGCCCATGCGCGCGGGCGACTGGCCGAGGAGCAGGTCCGGCGGGGTGGCGAGCATCTGCCCATCGTGAGGGGCTGACCATGCGGACAGGCCCGGCCCCCGAGGGTGGGGCCGGGCCCAGCGCGGCCCGCGCCGACGAGGGGCCGGCAGGAGATGCCGGCGCGCCGTGGCCGTGTGCTCACCAGGGGGCCAGGAGGAGGGGCGGGCATGGCCGCTGGGGTGGGCTGGCAGGCCCAGCGACTTCCGCCACGGGGAGACGCTAGAGCGGCCTGGGGTAGTGCCGGGCCGGGGCCGGTGCCCATCGGCAGCATGAGCAGGGAGCAGCGCCCGAACGGCACCGCGTAGGCATGTGCCGACGTAGGCACATGCCTACATCAACGCCCCAAGCCCGCAAGAATCCGCCGAGAAAATCCCCGCCAGGAGTTGTGCCTAGTGTTCGGTGTCTAGTACACTGGAGGAGTCGGCAGGGGAGACCAAGCCCCACACCGACCCGGACGAAGACACCGCCCGGACCCACTAGAACGGAGTCAGACCATGACTGAGAACATCCTCACCACCGCCCGCCGGATGACCGAGGCCGAGAAGGCCCGGCGCGAGCGGAGCCGAGACAACATCGCCGCCACCCTGGCCGTCCGCGCCGCCCGCGCAGAGCTGCGGATCAACGCCAGCGAGACGGAGGCGGCGGCGTTCGAGGAGTTCGCCGCCCG
Source organism: Micrococcus flavus (assembly GCF_014204815.1). Lineage (NCBI taxonomy): Bacteria > Bacillati > Actinomycetota > Actinomycetes > Micrococcales > Micrococcaceae > Micrococcus > Micrococcus flavus. The sequence goes on from NZ_JACHMC010000002.1 coordinate 21,702, forward strand.
CTTCCCGGACCTGCCCCGGGTGAACGTCGTCCTGCTGTGGGACCAGTGCCCGGCGGCCACCAAGGTGAACACCCGCCAGTCGTGGCCGTTCGACAGGACGGAGCCGCGCCGCGTGCGCCGGAGCGCGGCAAGCCTGTGGATCCTCCACACCACGGACGGCGCTCTGCGCGGCGTCGAGGTCTACGACAAGTCGGCCACGGACCCGGCGTGATCCGGTAGGAGCCCAGCCGGGGCCGGTGCAGGACACCGGCCCCGGCGGGCATCCCGCCCACCAGGACGCGAGCACGCGGACCACGGCGGGGGAGACCAAGCCCCCGCCCCCGAGCACCACAAGACCCCAGGAGGGAACCACGATGACCACCCAGACCCGCCCCCAGACGACCAAGCCCGCCGCCCTGTGGATCGCCAGCGATGGCCGGATCACGTGCGTGGAGCACGGAGGGATGGCCCTAGCCGCCGCCGTCGAGGCCCGCCCCGAGCGCCTGGCGCATGTCACCGACCTGGACGACTGGCAGGCCATCACCCCGGACCACATCGAGCAATGGGCCGCGCAGATGGGCGCGGACGCCGCCGCCGAGGTGGCCCGGTGCGAGACGTGCCGAATGCAGGCGCCGGCGCGAGAGGATCAGCCCATGAGCACCGAGCCCGCCCCCGTGATCGTCTACAGCCGCCCGTCATGCGTGCAGTGCACGAGCACGACGCGCGCGCTCGACAGGCGCGGCATCCGCTACGAGGTGCACGAGATGACCGAGGACGACGCGGCCCGCTTCAAGGCCCAGGGGCACATGCAGGCCCCCGTGGTCGTCACCGAGGCCGACACGTGGGCCGGATTCCGCCCGGACAAGATCAGCACGATCCTGGCCCCGTGAGACGAAGATGCCCCCGCCCCCTATCGACCAAGACAGGGGCGGGGGCGGGCCACCACCCCGGAGGGGGAATGGGGCGGCGGCAGGGCCACTAGGGCATGTCTGACAATCGTTTTGACCACGCGAGCACAGCATTCAGGACCACAGCGGCCCTGTAGATGATCGCGTACTTGTCATACCGGGTCGCCAGACCCCGCCACTGCTTCAGGTGAGCGTACTGACGCTCGATGACGTTGCGGCCCTTGTAGGCGTCCGCGTCGAGGCTGACGGGGCGCCCGCCGCGGGCACCGCGCCGTCTGCGGTGGCCCTGCTGGTCGGCCGGTTCGGGGATGACCGCTTTGATCCCACGGGCACGTAGGTGGGTGCGGATCGCCCGGGAGGAGTACGCCTTATCGCCCAGCACGGCCTCGGGGCGGGTCCGGGGCCGCCCTACTGGCCGGGGCACGCGCAGCTGCTCCAGAAGAGGAAGCAGCATCGGGGAGTCCCCTGCCTGGCCGGGGGTGATCAGGCTGACCAGCGGCAGCCCGGTCCCATCGACGAGCTGATGGATCTTCGTGCTCAGCCCGCCACGGGAGCGCCCGATGCCGTGATCGGCCGGCTCCTCACGCGGATTCTTGTAGTTCGATCCATCCCCCTGTGTGGCGGGTGATGTTCGTCGCGTGCTGGTGGGCGCGGGCGATCGTGGAGTCCACCGAGACCGACCAATCGATCAGGCCTTCGGCGTCAGCGGCGGCGGTCAGCGTGGCCAGCACCGTGTCCCATGTGCCTTTTTCGGCCAAGCGCCGATGCCAGGTCCACACGGTCTGCCAGGGCCCGTAGACCTCGGGCAGATCCCTCCAAGCGATTCCGCACCGGTACCGGTAGATGATCGCCTCCACCATGGTGCGGGCGTCGGCGAACGGCCTGCCGGCGCGGCCGGTCCGGGTCGGGAGCATCGGGGCGATCAACTCCCATTGGGCGTCGGAGAGCATCTGGAACCGGGACATGTCCCCAGGGTCTCAGCTGACTCGTGCATCTATTCTCAGACACGCCCTAGAACGGGATTGGCCACCCACCACAGTACAGAACCAGGAAGGCAACACACATGGACGCGCGCAAGGCAGTGGAGAAGGCGGCGGCAGCCGTCGAGGCAGCAGAGGCCGAGGTCACCCGCACCCGCGATGAACGAGACGCGGCGCTGTGCGACGCTGCCGCGTCCGGTGCCCCGAAAGCGCGGATCGCCCGCGCGGCGGAGATGAGCCGCGCCCAGGTCATCGGCATCATCGAGAAGGGAGCGGGCCGCGCGCGCGGCGGCGACGTGCTCGCGCGCGTCGCCAACAGCGCAGCCGCCGCGCGCGCGGCCCGCAGCGCCCGACACGAGGCGGTCACCGCCCGTGACGCGCTGCTCGTACAGGTGGCCGACGCCAAACAGCTCACCGCCGCAGAGGCGGCGCGCATCGCGGGCGTGCCGCCGTCAACCATCAGCAACGCGCGCGCCCACCAGCGCACCGCCGCGGAGTCCGCCGGCTGAGGCCACAAACGCCAATCCCGGCGTAGTTCTGGCGCGTATGTTGTGGCGTGAGTTTTGGCGCACGACACGCCGGCATTCCACGCCACCGTGCAGCCCACCGGCCAGCCGCCACAAACGACCGATTCCGCCGGGCGAGGCCAAGCGCACCCGGCACCACTCACCACCACCTGAACGGAGAACGATCATGCACATGAAGCGCAGCACCCTGGCCCTAACCGCCGCCGCCCTGGTTCTCACTGGCTGCGCCAGCGGGGAGATCGAGCCGACCGCAACAGTCACGGAGACCGTGGCCGCTCCCACGGCGATTGACCGCCCAGACCCGCTGAGCTCGTGCACGGTGGACGTGCGGACGACGCCGGGGGCTGAGCATCCCAATGAGGCTGTGATCGCGTGCGGGGACGACCCCATCACCCTCTCGGGTGACTTCCGTGACCAGACGATGAACCGCTACGATCCCGCGACGGCGCGCGGCGTGCAGCGCGTGATGATCGTGGGCCGTGAAGCCCGCGTTTGGACGGGGGAGTGCCTGCTGACGCATCACCTGGACGCGGACGGCACGAGTGCGTGCACGCCGTCCGGTGCGAACGCGCCGGCTGATCCTGACCACATCGGTCCGACCCCCAAGGCGGAGCAGCGGAACGACGCCTGAATGGTCGTGGCATGTGGCGCGGTCCTGCCGCGCCGCAGACCACCGAATGTGCCGCGGGCGCGCATCTCTATTCCGCCCGCGCGCGAGGCGGTTCGGATGGGCCTGTCAGACAGGAGGTAGTTGGAATCGCTCCATGGGCATGGTGGCCAGGTCGCGGAGATACCCGCCCTGTCGTGCGTCTGCGTAGGCCGCGTCCTCGTTGTCCTCGAGCGCCCAGGTGCCTTCTTCCCAGGCCATGTGGTCTAGCGCTGCGGGCCAGAGCTTCCGTTCGGTTGAGGTGAGTGAGATGTGTCGAGCATAGGAAGAGTAGAAGTCGTTCCACTCCTGTGCGGTCATCATCCGAGCCGGAGCTGACGGTGACTCGTTGTGGAGAAGCACTACTGCCATGGCCAGGTCGAAGAGTCGCGGTTCCCAGCCCCCGTTGTCTGGGTCAACCACCGTGGGGCCGCTGGCACTGAAGATCACGTTCGCGGCCTTGTAGTCGCTCGTTACGCTCGCATAGGGCAAGGCGTGTTCGTCATCGGCGGCTCGCAATGCGGGCAATGAGTGGTCCCACCAGCGGTCCGCGAGGGAGTGGAGGGCCGCGAGGGACTTAGGGCGTGTCTGAGAATAGATGCACGAGTCAGCTGAGACCCTGGGGACATGTCCCGGTTCCAGATGCTCTCTGACACCCAATGGGAGTTGATCGCCCCGATGCTCCCGACCCGGACCGGCCGCGCCGGCAGGCCGTTCGCCGACGCCCGCACCATGGTGGAGGCGATCATCTACCGATACAGGTGCGGGATCCCCTGGAGGGACCTGCCCGAGGTCTACGGGCCCTGGCAGACCGTATGGACGTGGCATCGGCGCATGGCCGAAGAGGGCACCTGGGATGCGGTGCTGGCGAGGCTGACAACTGCCGCGGACGCCGAAGGCCTGATCGATTGGTCCGTCTCGGTGGACTCCACGATCGCCCGCGCACATCAGCACGCGACGAACATCACCCGCCTCACAGGGGGCTGGATCGAACTACAAGAATCCGCGTAACGAGCCGGCCGATCACGGCATCGGGCGCTCACGTGGAGGGCTGAGCACGAAGATCCATCAGCTCGTGGACGGGACCGGGCTGCCGCTGGTCAGCCTGATCACCCCCGGCCAGGCAGGGGACTCCCCGATGCTGCTGCCCCTACTGGGGCAGCTGCGCGTGACCCGGCCGGCAGGCCGGCCCCGGACCCGCCCCGAGGCCGTGCTGGGCGACAAGGCGTACTCCTCCCGGGCGATCCGCACCCACCTACGCGCCCGTGGGATCAAAGCGGTCATCCCCGAACCGGCCGACCAGCAGGGCCACCGCAGACGCCGCGGTGCCCGCGGCGGGCGCCCCGTCAGCCTCGACGCGGACGCCTACAAGGGCCGCAACGTCATCGAGCGTCAGTACGCTCACCTGAAGCAGTGGCGGGGTCTGGCGACCCGGTATGACAAGTACGCGATCATCTACAGGGCCGCTGTGGTCCTAAATGCTGTGCTCGCATGGTCAAAACGATTGTCAGACATGCCCTAGCCCAACCCTCGCAGTAGAACACCGCACCCGGAAACACGAAGCGGCCCCGACCCTCCCGCGATGGGAGTGCCGGGGCCGTTTCGCCATGCAAGGGTCAGGCGCTCTCGTCGCCGTCCAGCTCCCCCAGGAAGGTAGCCAAAGCCTTCATCCGCGCCTGAGGGCGATCCATCGTCTCGCGATTGAAGTAGAAAGCCGTATTGTCGTCGAACATCACAGAGAACTCTGGCGAGCTGTACTTGATGCCACGGACGTCCTTGCGCTCAAGGCTGGTGACGTCCACAGCCCGGACGTCACCGCGCCGCTTGACGCTAGGGCCTGCGAACGCGAGGTCGCGCTCAGCAGCCTGCACGTTGGACGCCTCGCTCTCGGCGAAGCCCACGGTCACGACTCGCTGCCCGCCGATCACGATCAGGCTTCCCCTGACCGTCGCTTCACCTAGCTCATCAAGGTCTGAAGCATCGTCGGACTGACGGAGTGCAGCAGCGTTGGACGAATGAAGTACGGCGAGAATCTCGTCCTCTCCCATCCCCAGCGCAATGCGATGGATGACATCCGACGCTGCCTTCTGAGTCGCCCTGTCCGTTCGATCCAGTCCAGCCGCCTTGTCCGCTCCGAACTCCCATAGCGCTGACTCGACCTTATCCAGGGCCTCCGACTGAACTTCTGCGAAATCGTAGTCCAATCCATAATCGACCATTTGACCCACCCTTCACCTAACGCATATCCGGTCTGGATGCGTCATGTGGAAGGAGTCTAGCTGTAAGAGGTCATGACGTTGTTGACTCGGGCCGGGGCCAACGAGGCCGGAGGGGCGTCTCCGCAGGAGGTATGAGGCCGATGGTAGTTGTAGTGGTTCACCCACACCGCCAGGGCCTCACGCCGAGCTTGCTCTGAGGAGTACGGGCGGGCGTAGAGGACCTCGTCCACCATCAGCCGGTTGTACCGTTCGACCTTCACGTTGTGACGCGGGGTGTAGGGGCGGATCCGGTGGTGCCGGCCCCCGAGCGAGACCACCTTCCGGGTGAAGTCCACGGCCCGGTAGTTGTTGCCGTTGTCCGTGATCACCCTGTCGATCCGGATCCCGTGGGCGGCGAAGAACGCCCTCGCCCGGCAGAAGAACCCGATCGTGGTCACCGCCTTCTCGTCCTCCAACGCCTCGGTGTAGGCCAGGCGGGTGTACCCGTCGATCGCCGAGTGCAGGTAGGTGTAGCCGACCCGTCGGTCAGGCCCGCGCTTGGCTGCTCGCGCGTTCTCGGAGTCCCGTCCGTGCGCACGCCAGCCGCCCCCGTCAGGGATGCGCCCGATTTTCTTCACGTCCAGGTGCACCATGTGCCCCGGGCCGCGGGCGGTGATCCTCTGGGCCGGCTGCTGGCGCAGGTCCTCACCCGTGGGCGCGAGGTCTGGCAACCGGGAGATGCCCAGCCGGTGCAGCCACCTGCCCACCGTTCGGAGGCACACCCGGTGGCCTTCAGAGACGAGGTGGTGATGGATGCGGCGGGCTGACCACTTCTCCCTGCGACGCAGGGTCTGGATCTGAGCCACCACCTCGGGGTCGAGCTGGGCAGGTGAACGGCGCGGCCGGCAGGAGCGGTCTTGCAGTCCTGCCTCGCCCTCGGCGCGGTAGCGGGCGACCCAGGTGGCCACCGTGGGCCGGCTCACCCGGAACTCGGCGGCCACGTGTGCCTGCGGGATGCCGTCGTGCAGGTGGCGGTGGACCATCCTGAGTCGGCCGGTGGGGGTCAGGGGTGCGTTAGAGTGGGTGATGAGCGGGCTCTTTCCAGCGGATGGGTTGTTGAGGAACTTCCATCCTGCCGGGCGGGGCCCGCTCGTCTCATCTCAGTCGGGCCCTCGTGCCAAGAACCTCATGACCCACAACACCTAGGCTGGGATCTTCCGATACCCCCGGACCTCTGCGCCAAAGCCGCACTGGTGGGACCCCTTATCTTGTCCCTGCCGCGTCTTACTCTTGAGCCATGGCACAGTGCACAGCCCCCGTTGAAGGTCACCGCACCGCGAGTGGAGCGGCGAACTGCCCCGCATGCCGTGGAGGCCGGTCGTACTACAGCACGCCCTCCTACTACTCACCCCCGGCAGCGCGGCCCAGTGATGGGGGCACATCGAACAGCGGGGGAGGCTCTTCCGGCAGGGGGGCGACGACTTCACGGCGCACACGCAGTGGTGCCTCGGTCGTGTACATGCCAAGCGAGGAGCGGACGTTTGCGCCTGTGGCGCGCCAGGCAGAGCAGATCGCACGGAGCTACCCGGATCGCCGTGACATCTTCCTCTGCCACGCCTGGGACGATCGGCAGGAAGCTGCCCTAGAGCTGCACGATCTGCTCCGGACCTATGGCGCGACGGTGTGGTTTAGCGAGTACGACGTGGGCCTCGGTAAGTCGCTGCTCACGGAAATCGATAAGGGTCTTCGGAGTTCTCGAGTCGGGATTGTGTTGGTGACCCCGTCAATGCTGACCACTCTGGACAGGGCTACGGGCATCGCGAGCAAGGAGCTGGCGGCATTGCTGGCCACGGACCGAGTGATCCCGCTGGCGCACGGGACGGACTTCGACGCCCTTCGCGAGGTGAGCCCTCTGCTCGGTGCCCGGTCTGGCCTAACCACGGGGGACGCTCTTTCGTTGGAGGAAGCTGCCAAGAAGATCGCCGCCGCGACGGCTGCCCAAGAAAACGACTGACAGATCCCGCACCTAGGGTGTGCCTGAGAAACCGTCCAGTCGGGTATACCCCTTTACACGCCCTGCCCGCCCACGAGAGCATCACGTCAGAGACGGTCCCAAACCGGGCCGTTAGACAGAAGTGTCGGAAGGTCTAAAACGTGGTTGGACAGACCGTGGCCTACGTGCGGGTCAGCTCGGCCGAGCAGAACCTGGATCGTCAGCTCGAGGCGGTGGGGGAGTGCGACCGCGTCTTCCAGGACAAGATCAGCGGCAGCTCGAGGGCTAAGCGCACCGGGTTGGCTGAGCTGATGAAGTACGTCCGCGAGGGGGACCTGGTGAAGGTCGCCTCGATGGACCGGCTGGGCCGGGACACCCGGGACCTGTACGCGATTGTGGACGAGCTCACCGACAAGGGGTGCGCGGTGCAGTTCGTGTCAGAGCGGATCACCGTGGACAAGTCCGGCACCTCCCCGGTGGACGGGCTCATGCTGGGCATCCTGGCGGCGTTCGCTGAGTTCGAGCGCCGGCGGATCAAGGAGCGTCAGGCCGAAGGCATCGCCCTAGCCAAGGCCCGCGGCAAGTACGTGCAAGCCCCGAAGATGTCTGATCAGAACGTGGAGCAGGCGCGCGTGATGATCGAGATGGGGATCCCGAAGGCCGAAGTGGCGCGCACGTTCGGGGTGAGCCGGCAGACCCTGTACACCTCGTTGCGCCGGCAAGCCTCTGACTGAACCCCGTCCTCGGCCGCCGGCGTCTCTTGAGTTTCTGTTTCAGTACGCGGGCGCGGCCTTGTACAGGGATTCAGCGTCCTGGGCTGCGTGGACGCCGGCCCGGACGACGTCGTTCTTCATGTCCAGCACCCGCAGCTGGCCGTCGATTTCAGCGACGGCCTCGATCCGGCCGAAGGCGTCCCCGTGTGCTTGGGCGTAGTCGGCCAGGCCTCGCAGCTTGGGCAAGGCGTCGGCCAGGTGCGTGCCGTGGGGGTCCACGATGTCCGCGCGGATCGTGCCGTCCTGGTTGGTATGGAAGAAGAGGAAGTCCGGGCGCAGGGCCTGCCACTGGCCGGTGCCGTCCTGGTACGGGATCGCCAAAGACTGCTTGGAGGCCCGGGAGGGGTTGCGGTACCAGCCCCGGAAGGAGGGCTCGGCGGCTTCGGAGTCCAGCACCTGCCGCTCCCAGGCGTTCAGATCCACAGGTGCGGTGCCGTCCTCGGCGGCCATCAAATGCAGAGTGCGGGTCGGCAGAGGACGCTCGCTGCCATCAGGGAGGCGCTCCTGCTGGTCGGCCTGGGCCAACTTCGGGCGGGTCAGGTCCACACGTTCAGGCCGACGGGCCATCTCCCGCACCCGGTCATACACCGCCTGGCGCTCATCGGTCAGGCCGTTGATCTGCACGCGGTACTGGCTCAGCCAGTCCTGCACGAGCTTGTCGGCCTTGGCCTCCAGATCGGCGACGACCTCGGAGGTGCGGGCCAGGGAGGCGATGATGATGTCTCCTTCGCGCAAGTCGAGATCCTCTTCGTCCTCGGGGACGATGTGATCGATGTAGGCCCCGGCGATCCAGCCGGTGAGGGTGCGGGCCGCCGCGGCAGCGGCCTCCTCGATGGCCCGGTCATCGGCCAGCAGTTCCAGGCTGGTGGTGCTCAGGGTTGTGGTTCCCAGCCGGCCGGTCAGCCGCTGGGCCGACAGCGTGAGCACATCCTGGCGGGCCGCGGCGATCTGCTCGGAGTACTGGACCCTGCATCCGTCCAGGAGCTTGCACATTGTGTGCGCGGCGGTCTTGACCGCCCCGGGCAGCAGCCCGTCGTGGGAGAGGGCGTTGGCCAGGATGTCCAGGCGCTTGAGCGGTTTGGTGGCGCCCTGGGGGATGTTCATGGAGGGCAGGGTGTCGAACACCGCCCACACGTCTTCTGCCACCGCCGGGTTCGGTGTCAGGGTGACCGGGTCGAACAGCACCCGCCGGGCGGCCTGCTTGCCGGGGTCGGAGGTGGTGTCGTCCATGTCGGACTGTCCGCGCATCAAGGTTTGGGCGATGGCGGTGGAGGTGGTCTTGTCGAAGTGGGGCAGGAAGCAGTCGATGGAGTTGAGCACCTCGTTGCCTGGGATGCGTCGGGCCAGGGGGGTGCGGACCATCCGGCCCAGCAGCTGGTGGACGTAGGTGGCGTCCTTGTAGGTGCGGAAGGACATCAGCACCTCTGCCCTGGGGCAGTCCCATCCGGTGGAGATCGCCTCCATGGCCAGCAGCACCCGGATGTGCGTGGTTTCCTGCACTCGCTGTGGGGCGATGTAGTTGACGATCTGGCCGGGCAGGTGCCGGTCGGTGTGGGTGCCGAAGACGTGGGCGATGTCCTGGGGTCGCAGCTCGGGCCACTCCTGGTGGATGACATCCAGGATTCGTGAGAGGTGCTCGTCGCTGGGTTTGTCTGCGACCTGCACGACCAGTAGTGGCACCACCGGGTTCGGTTCGCCCTGCTCGGCGGCATAGGCGGCCCAGGCCCTGGTGGAAGCCTTCGTGCGGGCCACGGCCTCGCGCAGCAGCGTGGTGTCGAAGGCGCCGGCTTCCTCGGGGATGGTGAGGACAACATCGTCCTTGAGCAGCCCGGAGGCCTGCACGAGCGCGGGGTCGACCTGCACGGGGGAGAGTGCGTCCCGGTCGGTGGCGTGGGCCATGGCCTGGGTGAAGCGTTCTACGGTGGCGGAGATCCCGAGCACGATCGGCATGGCCGGGGCCAGGGCGGTGCCGTTGATCAGGCGCTGGACGATGGTGGCCCGTTCCTGGTCGTTCTTCTTGGTGGTCTTCATGCCCCGGTGGGCCTCGTCCAGGATGAAGTAGAGGGTTCGTCCGGGGGTGGCCACGGTGTTGGCGATGACGTCGTAGATGGTGCGTTGGGCCATGTCGGGGGCGGCCATCACCGGGGTGGCGGCGTTGGCGGGGTCCTGGGTACCGCGCACCAGGCGGGCCCCGTCGCGCAGCTTCTGGGCGTTGAGGAAGTACACCTGGCCGGAGGCGAAGGTGGTCTCGGCGAAGGAGTTCTCCACGGTGCGCAGCCGACCGTCGAGCTCGGAGGATGCGGCGTGGATCCGGGCGCGGGACTGATCGTTCAGATCCGGGTCATCGGAGAACCAGAGCACGGTGGCCCCAGGATCGGGGGCGATGTCCTCGGTGTACTGGTCGGAACCGAAGAACAGGGCCTCGATGATGGCCGCGGCCATCACCGTCTTGCCAGCCCCGGTGGCCGCGGCCAGGGAAAACTGGGACAGGACCCCGTCGTCCTGGTAGTTCTTCCTGGCCCGATGCAGCCGGTTCAGGACCTGCTCGACGGCTTGGGCCTGGTAGTCCTTGAGGGTGTAACGCATGGGGGTCAGGCCCTCCGGTTGATCTGGAAGTTGTGCAGGTAGGACTCGTACAGGCGCACCGGCGTGGTGTGTCCAGGCAGCTGCCGGGCCACGGACTGGAAGGCCGCCTCGGAGTCGGTCACGATGAACGCCACCCTCACCTGGGGGTCAGCCTCCAGGGCGGCCAAGAACTCGGGGGCGTGGTCCATGTCCTCGAGCACCCCGTAAGCCTGAGCCACATCCCAGCCTTGTTCCGGAAGGCTGGAGATGATCCGACCGCGAGAGCCGGCCTTGAGCCAGAGCATCGGCGCGACCCGAGCGAAGGCACGGTTGCGACGCACCTGCCGGGGCGCCTCATAGGTCAGAGTGAAGAACGCCGCGTTCTCCTCGAAGCCCTCGGCCATGGGGAACTCGTCAGTGAACTTGTACTCGCCCTTGATCGGGTCCCCGGCCGGAGTCCTACCGATGATCGCAGCGGTCACGCGGGGCTTGGTGACGTAGTCGCAGATGCCCCACTGCTCCCACTCCGCATCCCCGGGACGAAGCCCCTTCTTCCACAGGCCCTTCTGCTCCTCGGCGGACACCTCGTTGTTCGTCACGGAGATGCACTGACGACGCCCGCCGTCCTGCTTGTTCAGACGCATGACGGCATGTGCAGTGGTTCCGGAGCCGGAGAAGAAGTCGAGAATGACCGCCCCGGGCTTCTCCGCGACGAAGAACTTGATGCAGTCCTCGACCGCATAGAGAGACTTGGGGAAAGGAAATGCCCTGTCCGGCAAGAGGTTCTTGAGCAGGCGGGAGCCATACTGGGTGCTGTCGTGTGCGGCGATGCGCCACTGGGTCCCAGGGATTGCGCGGTTGGTCACTTCAATTGACTCACCTGTGATGAGAGACCCATCGTGATCCCGTCCCTGAATGGGATAGGTCCCATTCAGGACCTTTGCGTACTCTCCGCCCTTGATGTAATAGGCGACGAATCCCTTCTGGAGAGAACCTCCAAGGCGAACCCGCCCTTGCTCCAGATGTTCAACCAGTCTGGCCTGGGAAAGTTGCCAGTTTCCGTGGGTGCCATCCTTCCGAATCGGCCAGAGAAGGACACGCCCTTCCGGTACCGCGACGTCGAGATGGTCTGCGTCCAACGGGATACTCGCACCCACCCCCACCACAGCACCAACGTTAGGGTCGATTTCCAGGGGGTAGAAGAGGTTCGGCCGATCAACGCGATTGGCATTCGTTCCAGACCTTCGCAGGAGGTCCCACCTGACCCGGCCAGTGAAGGTCCGCCCCTTCATGGAAACCCACCCATCACCAAGGGGGACACGCATGGGAGCACACTCGCCGAGCATCACAAAGTATGCGTACTCATCGCTTCGCCCAAACGCCCCCCTGCGAGCCACATTCGCAGGGTTGATCTGGATGCTCACCATCTGAATCCGCGCTTCTGGGAAGGTCTGCTCCAGGAGCATTCCGAGACGCAGGTACTCTTTCTCGTCAATGGTGACAATGAGGACGGAGTCCTGGGGGTTGAGAAGGTCCTTGGCGACCTTGAGACGACGCTCCATGAAGGAAAGCCACTTGGAGTGACGGTAGTCGTCGTCGCCCTCGACGTAGTCGTTGTTGTACTTCCAGTCCTTGGCGCCCGTGTTGTAGGGCGGGTCGATGTAGATGCAGTCCACCTTGTGGCGGTGGGTGTATGTGAGCATTTCGAGGGCGTGGTAGTTCTCGGCGTTGATGACCGTGTGGAACGGTTTGTCCCCGCCGTTCTCGACGCGGCCTGTCTCGACCAGGCCCGGGTAGATCGGGTCCTCGAAGCGGGCGACGACCACCAGGTCCTCGAGTGCTGCTGTTGAGGTGGCCGGCTCGCGGACCTCGGGGTCGACGTCTGCTTCGGTCAGGTGGGCTTGCTTGCCGTCTGGGGTGCGTTCGATGTCGGTGACGACCCAGTGTCGGGTGTCCCCGATGGTGAGGCTCCCGCGCGGGGGCAGCACCCGGACGGTGTCCCCACGGCGCACGGGTCGGCCGGGCAGCTCCACGGCCTCGGGCTGATGGCGCTCGAACACGAGACCGAACTGGCTGCGCCCGGTGAGCTGACGGAACTCAGCTTCCAGGTCTGCGGCCAGCTGCGGGTCGGCCTTGCGGGCCTGGGCGAGCAGGTCAGTCAGTCGAGACACGGGTGTTCTTTCTCTGGGCCGAGTGGCATGTGGCGCTCTCCGCGCTGATCCAGCCCATCCTAGGGACCGGGGACCCCGTGCCGGGCATGGGCTTCACGCGAGCTTAGGATCAGCGCTGATGCAGACGCGCATCCCCGTTCACTCGAGCAAGGAACTCGCCCATGTCACGACGCTCTCTGGCTTCTCTGGCCACTGCTGCCGCTTTCGTCGCCACCGCTGTCTTCGGGGGTGCTGCTCCTGCTTCGGCCGGCACCACGTATTCGGCCCCGCTGCGCACGGCGGTGTCGTCTTTGGCGGTGGCGGCGGAGAACAACACCGGCTATGACCGGGACGCCCAGTTCGGTGGCTGGAAGGACGCGAACGGGGACTGCCAGAACACGCGGGCTGAGGTGCTGATCGCCGAGTCCAAGGTGTCCCCGACGTACACCACGACCCGTAAGTGCACGGTGGCCACGGGCAAGTGGGTGACCGGTTGGGATCTGGTCACGCACACCTCGGCCTCGACGGTGCAGATCGATCACATGGTGCCCGTACATGAGGCGTGGGGCTCGGGAGCCCGGTACTGGACCAAGGCCAAGCGGGTGGCGTTCTACAACGACTTGGGGGATGCCCGATCGCTGAACGCGCAGACCTCGGCGTTGAACTCGGCCAAGCAGGCCCGCGGTCCGGAGCAGTGGCTGCCGCCGAAGAACCAGTGCCAGTACATCGCTGACTGGACTGCGGTGAAGATCCGCTGGGGGTTGAAGGCTGATGCCACGGAGAAGGCGTTTCTGGTGAAGAAGGCCGCGTCCTGCGCGAACACCACCCTTAAGGTGACCCGGTACTGAGGCTGCACGGCCGCAATGGTGCCCATCCCCTACTCGTTGACGGCTGCGGGTGTGGGCACTGGCCTGCCCGGGGGCTGGCTCGAGGACTTGTGTTCGTATTTTGTCTGTCATGGCCACCCCTCCACTGGAGCTTGCCGGGAGTCGAGGCGTCTGCTTCCTGCTGCGAGCCCGTCGGTTACCCCCGGCACCCTGTCCAGAGGTCTCGAGGCACCCGCCGTATGGGGCTTCTGCCGTCTTGAGTAGGCGTGGTCCAGGAGCTCCGGTCGTCCAGAGAGCGCGAACATGCTACGGGGGTCTTACCTCACGGCGGGGGACCGCTTCACCCTGCGGGTCGGGGGCGTCGTTGTCGGCATTGGGAAGGTGGCGGTGCAGGACGCGTGGAGTCGGGGCGGCCCGCGGCAGGAGGGCCGGAACGCCGGCCACAAACGACCGATTGAGCCCCAATGGGGCCTAGCTTCCCCGCGCGTGTGGGGGTATACTCATAGACGAGCGGAGGCCAAGCCGCTCCACCACCGAGAGAAGGGGGCTCACCATGAGCCAGCAGGCCACACCCAAGCAGATCGACCACATCATCCGTCTCGTGAACCGCATCACCGGTCAGCGTTCCGGGTACATCAGCCAGTGCGACGGTCACGCCGGTCTGGACCTCACGCAGCGGGAGAAGAAGGGCGGGATGACGAAGGCCGAGGCGTCGGCGCACATCGACGCCTTGACCGCCCGCGCGGCGCGGGAGGGCTGACCGATGGGACAGCAGATCGAGACGAGCCCCGCCGGCTACTTCGTGGACCGTGCCCGCGTGGTCCTGGCGCAGGCGTCCGCCGCGCCGGACGCGGACCCCACGCCGCTGGCCCAGTGGGCCGAGGAGGCCAAGCGCCGCGACCAGCGCACGGGCGGCGTGCTCGTCACCCGGGACGGGCGCATCGTGGCCGAGTGGCACCAGCGCCGCGCGACGACGACGGACCCGGGCGGGGCGTGGGTCGCGTCCAAGGACATGCAGCGCATTGTGGGCGGCACGTCGTGGGTGAACGCCCTGGACCGGGCGCAGGCGCAGATCGGGCGCGCGCTCGGGGAGCCGGTGGCCGCGCTGAGCGCGTCCACCCTGACGACCGGGCACGCCCCCCGCTACGGGGGCGGCGAGTGAGTCCGGCGCTGCTGCACACGTTCGTGGACGTGGCCCGTCACGTCGGCGTCACCCCGCCCACGGTGCGGGTGTGGGTGGAGAAGGGCTGGCTGACGGCATCGGGACCGTGGACGACGGCGGACGCCCGCGCCGCCGCCGCCCGGAGTCGGCAGCGCGCAGGGCGCGGAGCCGTCGCCGCGCACGGCACGGCGAGCCGGTGGCGCGCCGGCTGCTCATGCGAGGCGTGCCGGGCAGCTCACAACGCCGAGTCCCGCGACGTGAGGGAGGCTGCTCGTGTGGAGTGGTGGGCGGACCGAGAGGCCCCGCTGCTGGAGGCGTTGGCCGGCGGCGCGCCGTGGCGCGAGGTGCTGGCCGAGGTCGGTGTGACGGCGCAGGCTGTGACGGCG
Source organism: Micrococcus flavus (assembly GCF_014204815.1). Taxonomy (NCBI): domain Bacteria; kingdom Bacillati; phylum Actinomycetota; class Actinomycetes; order Micrococcales; family Micrococcaceae; genus Micrococcus; species Micrococcus flavus. The sequence goes on from NZ_JACHMC010000002.1 coordinate 36,796, forward strand.
CACCGACGCCGGTCGCCCGCGTTCGCGGCGGCGTTGGACGGGGCGCTGATGGAGGGACGGGATCAGTCCATCGAGCACGGCAGAGCGGGCGCGTGGCGGGCCGGTTGCCGGTGTCCCGAGTGCCGGGAGTACCACGAGGGCACGCGCACCTGAGCCGTCCCGTAGGGAGCACGGAGCCCCCCGCAGTCGCGGGGGGCTCCTGTTCGTCCTCAGCCGCTCCCACGCGCCCGCGCGCCGATGGGCACCGGCCCTGGACCGGCACTACCCCAGGCCGCTCTAGGGTCTCCCCGTGGCGGAAGTCGCTGGGCCTGCCAGCCTGCCCCCGCGGACGTGCCCGCCCCCTGTCTAGGCCCTCTGGTGAGCACGCTAGATCAGTGCGCCGACAGAGGTAGTGACGGCCGACCGCTGTGACGCAAACGGGCGGCGCCCGGGACACCTGTAGGTACCCCGGGCGCCGCCCGTTCATGGTCGGCTGTGTCAGTCAGCCGGGGTGTTCTCTGAGTCCGCAGCGTCGATCGAGGGATGCTCCTCGACAGACGCCCTCGACGTGCGCCGGCGGGGCCGAGAGGCGCGGGACTTAGGGGCCATGTCTGAGGGGCGCAATGAACGCAGCTCTGTCTTGGTCCACCCTGACTGCTCAGCTTCCTTGAATGCCGCTTCCACGTCCGCCGTCGCGGTCTCAAACGCGGAACGCTTGTCCTCCCGAGTGGCCAGCGCCTCCGCGATCCGTTCAGCAGCCGTCATCCGGCGCTCGGTTGCCCGTCGAGCGTCCTCCAGGAACTTCTGTGTGTCCATAGCCATGTCTAGAGCTTACGCATCCGGGCGTGCACGGGACACCCATTCGGCTACGGAAGACGCGAGCACACGAGCGCAGGTGGGGCCGAGACGGATTACCAGCAGGTCGGCCGCGTCCGCATCGCACCCCCCGAGCGCCGCGCGCGCTTCTTCCAGAGTGAGCACGCGCGGCGTCTTGTCCACGTGCTCCGGCGAGTTGGGTACGTCAGTCATGGGGCACTCTCCTATCCACTTGCCGTTCTTCCGGCACGGTTTGGCCACTTGGGCCGGTGGTGGCCGTCAAGCGGCGGAGGGCGTCGTGGAATACCGGAGCGAGCGAGGAACGAGCGAGTGAGGATATGCCGCGAAAGCGCCCGGGAGTCCGCTTGACGGGCGCCGGCGGCCCAGTAGCCTCGGGTGCCGGATGAACGGCGTGCCGTTCACAAGAGCGAGCGCGCGGAGCGCGCTCCGTGACCGGCTTTGCCGGAGCAAGCTAGATACTTATGTGCCATAAGTAGCTTGTCCCGTTGCCGTCCGGCATCGGGCGTGGGACACTCGTGGTGACGAGTGGCGTTGGCACTGTGCGGGGAGGAGGCGGATCATGGCTGATCGGAAGCGACAGGCGAACCAGGTTGGTGGTCGTCCGCACCGCCGTGTTCTGGTGCTGACGGAGGCGGAGAACGTGGAGCTGCGGGTTGCCGCCGACCGCGAGGGCAAGAGCGTGCAGCGGTACTTGGTTGAGGCCGGCATCGCCCGGGCGCGCGGCGTGGACCCGCAAGCCGCCCACGAGGCCATCACCGCTCTGTTCAAGGTGGAGCACCAGCTGAGCAAGGTGGGGACGAACATCAACCAGCTGACCCGTCACGCGAACGCAACGGGTGAGATGCTGGCTGCGGAGCTGCGCGAGGAGCTAGCAGAGCTGCGCCGGTGCCTGGGGCGGCTGGATGAGACCGTGGATCAGGTGTCCGTGGAGGCCCGCCGATGATGCCGAACGTCACCCGCGGCGGGGACATGCCGGGGCTGATCTACTACTTGGCCGGGCCGGGCCGGGCAAACGAGCACACGCGCCCAATGATCGTTGCCGGTGACGAGAGGATCACCTTCCGGGTCGAGCCCGGGAAGGTGCTGGACAAGCGAGATGCCTTCGAGGTGGCTTACCAGCTGGAGAAGCCGCGTCGCGCGCACGGGACCGTGGTCACCGTCCCCGTGAAGGAGTGGGACGAGGAGCAGCAGAAGCAGGTCAAGGTGGGGGAGCGCGACGGGCACGTGTGGCACTGTTCCCTGGCCATTCGCCCGGATGATCGGGACGTGAGCACCGAGGAGTGGGGGCAGATCGCGCAGCGGTTCGTGGAGGAGATGGGATTCATCGACCCGGACGGGGCGAAGTCCTCCCGCTGGGTGGCCATCCATCACGGGCAGTCCAAGAACGGCAACGATCACATTCACATCGCTGTGCAGATGGTCCGTGAGGACGGCACCAAGGCGAACGTGAACGCGGATTATCACCGCGTTCAGGAAGCCGCGCGTCGGCTCGAGAAGGAGTTCAACCTCGCCGTGGTCGAGGGGCGCAATGCCGACCGGACGTTGGGCGCACATCACCCGGCGGAGAAGGCCCGCGCCGAGCGGTCGGGGGAGAAGCTGGCCGTGCCGGCCCAGCTTCGTCAGGCAATGCGCGCGGCCCTTGCAACCGCGGACAGCCCGTTGGAGTACGTGCAGGCGTTGCAGGCGTCGGGGGTGACTGTTGCACCGTCGTTCGTGAAGGGTTCGAGGTCGCAGGTGCGGGGCTACAAGGTGGCCCTGCCGGGGCAGTCATACCGGACACGCGAGGGGCAATATGTGTTCGCTACCCCGTCGAAGTTGGACCCGTCGTTGTCGTGGCCGAACGTGTGCGCCCGGTTTGGGGGCAAGGGGCGCGATGAGGCCGAACGGTACCTCGCGAGTCTTCACGGCACCGGCGCCCAGGAGGCCAACCGGCCGCACCGTCCGCACCAGCGCCGACCGATTCATCCGCAGCACATCGAGCGCATGGTCAGCGGGAAGAAGGGAACCGGGCCCGACACGTTGGCGAACATCTACGCGCGTCTGGCCATTGAGCACGAGGAGGGCCGAGACGGCCCGCTGGGGCGTCTGTCCGAGCGCATGGCGCAGGCCGTTGTCTCGGACACCGCCGGCGCCTACCGGGTGCGTCAGGCGGCGCGGTTCGGTTCCCGTTCGAGCGAGCGTGGATGGCTGGCCGTGGTCAACCAGGCCAACCGTCTGTCCCGGACGATGATCGGCGGTCAGATGGGCCGGGATCGTCCGCAGCTGGCCCGTGACGTGGTGGCGTTGATCGCGGCCGCCGAGCGGGTGCATCGACTGGTCACACCAACCACCCCTGCCCGCGGAGCCGTCCGCGAGCAGCACACCGAAAGGGGAACCGGCTATGGCCGAGGATGAGGAGTCGCAGGTTGCCGAGGACTTCGGGCGGATGGTCCGTATCGCCACCGGCAGCATCATGCAGGTGGCTGAGTCTCGCGCGCGGCGCCGGCAGGTCGGCGCGTCTACGGACGCGGCCGCCACGAGGGACCGGCAGCGCATGGAGGACAACGCTTCGCGTGTAGTGCAGCACGACCTCTACCGGGCGGAGTTCTGGAAACACGCCGGGTCGGAGTCCATCGCTGACCGCATGGCTGTGGCCGCCACGCTGGGGGAGTCGAACCCGGCTGCACAGTCGGCGTGGATGCACGGCGCCGACGTGATCCGTTCGACCTACGGGATCGACCTCCAGAAGATCAATCGGGAGTACCCGAACAGCCAGGAGGAGCGTCACGCCGCGCTGCGTGATGCACTCGATGATCGGTTCCAGATGAACCGCTACGACGCGGAGGCGGATCGTGTCCGTGACGTGGCCGAGGAGCTAGGCCGGCCGAAGACCGAGCGCGAGAACGTCACGGCCGGACCAGGGAACGTGCGGGGCGCCGAGACCGAGGCCGAGGCGATCCAAGTGGCGGAGAAGCTGGAGGCCGAGGCCGACCGTGAGCGCATGGAGGAAGGTGAGTCGCTGGAGCGTGCTGAGCGCGCCGAGGATGCCGGCCGGGACGTGCAGCCCACGCTGGACACCGATGGTCTGGCCGCGCGCCGCGAATTCGCCCGGGAGCGCGCCGACGAGGCCACCGCGACCCCCCAGGGCCCGGGACCGTCGCCCGTGGCCACCGCCGCGCATGAGCGCGTGGCCGGCACCGGACGGGTAAACCTGG